>VXSC01000045.1 GCA_009838195.1 Rhodothermaceae bacterium
CGTACGGGTTTGAGGGGGTCCCCGTAACCTTGGCGTTTCGGCGCAAATCACCAAAGGAGGAATAGTGGAACAATCGCTGCCTGATGTGATATTCAGGGACGGATCGGCAACCAAAATTCTATGCCTGGGGTACCGAAGAACACCAAGACCGAAAACGAGCGTAAGCTAAACTTCTGGGAGCGACTGTATCTGCCGGAGATTTTCAAGGGCTTGGCCTACAGTTTTCGGAAGATGGTGAAAGAACCGACGTACACGACTGAGTATCCAGATGAGCTATGGGAGCCACCGGACTCCTACCGTGGACGCCCGGTGCTAGTGGAAGAAGAGGGGAAGCCGCGTTGCGTGTCCTGTAATCTTTGTGCCAAGGCCTGTCCGCCTATGGCCATCTCCATGCAGTCGCGTGAAGTGGATGATCCCAATAGTAGTAAGGAGCGTGAACCTGCTTGGTTTGAAATCAATATGCTTCGCTGCATCTATTGCGGGTTCTGTGAGGAGGTATGTCCTGAAGAAGCAATTGTGATGTCAAAAGAATATGACCTCACCTTCCATGGGCGGGATGAAGCGATCTTTGGGTTGGATCGACTCCTGGTTCCTTCAGAGAGACTCACGGAAAGACTTGAATATTTGGAGCAAGCCCGTAATCAGCAGGAGAATGCTGAGCCTTGGCAGCACCGCAAAGACAATAACCTGCACAGTTTAAGGGACCGCCATCTCGTACGTGAGTTGGCTCAGAAGGAAATGCCGGCCCTAAAGAATACCCATCTACGTCCAGAGGAACCGATTGCGACAGAGAACACCTGGGAAGGTCGCCCTTCTTCAGACAATGTCTGAGTTGGAGGGACGGCGCGGTGAGCTGCTGGATCAGCTAAACTACCTGTTAGACGAGATCGTCTCCTTGCGGAGTATTACTTCACGCCTGCACGAAGCGCAGATCACAAATACAGAGCGCGGGCCGTCGGTGAAGCAGTGCTATGGTTCAATCATTATGCGGGATCGAAATGAAATCCTTCCTGCCCTGGAAAAATTATACAGGGAAAAACGCTCCCGGGCAGCGGCGGAGGTGGACTGGAATCGTCGCCCCATGGAAGAGATTCTGACAGAGGTGGAAGCGGCGCGACAGTCGGTCATTGCAGCAGCAGGGAGGCTGAAGCCACAGGATTGGACACAAGAGGTGGCGGACGGGATGGATGTGTATCAACTTCTTCTGAGAGCTTCGCATGCTGATGCAGATACACTTCGGGAAGTCGCGCAGAAGCTTTATCGGTCCCACTCATAACAGAAAATGTCCAGGAAGTACAGAAAATCGGCATTGGAGATCTATAAAGATCTGCGACGGGATTTTCTGGAAGGGCAATACAAGCCAATCTATCTTCTGTACGGAGATGAGTCGTATCTGCCCGATCAACTTCAGAAAGTTCTGATTGCGCGTGCACTACCAGAAGAAGATCGGGACTTTAACCTTGATGTGGTTCATGGGGCTGATGTGACTATTCAGTCTGTATTGAATATGTGCCAGATGGCTCCCATGCTGGCAGAGCGCCGTATTGTTGTGATCAGGGGATTCGACCAGCTTAAAAATAATAAGCTGTTTGCGAGCGTAGCTAAGCAGCCAAACCTCGCCGCAATCGTCCTCCTGATATGCGGGACACGTCCGAGATTCAACGTGAATCCCTACATGGCGCTAAAGAAGAACACAAAAGCAGTCCAGGTTGTGGAGTTCGCTTCGCTGTGGCGTAACCAGGCTGCACAGTTTGTGCGTGAGTATGCTCAAGCTCGCGGCTATGATCTAGAAGGGAGAGTGCAGGACTTGCTGGTAGAGTTCTTGGGTACAGGAATGGCATTACTCGCTCAGGAAGTTGAAAAGTTGATCACCTATGTCGGTGCACGGGAGCCGAAGGTGATTACGAGACAAGATGTGCTGCAAGCCAGTGGGCAAACCCGCGAAATCAACGTGTTCGAACTTCAGGATGCCATCATCCAGCGTAGAGCAGTGGATGCACACAGGATCACAGAACAATTGCTTCTTGGGGCTTCTTCCCGGCAGGGGGAAGCGCTGCGGATTGTGGCAGTACTGAGCAGTTATTTCATGAGGCTCTTGAAATTGCATGACTCTCTACGAGATAATTTGCGTCAGGCAGATCTTGCCAAACGAATTGGAGTAGCTCCGAACATGCTCCGTCGGTATCACGAGGCCGTCAGCAGCTGGCCCCTCCCGGAAGTCAAGCGGGCCATACAACTGCTTTTGAGTACCGATAGTGAAATCAAAGGGTTTTCCAAGCGTAGCCCCCGTTCAATTATGACGCTTTTCATTACACGGTTGCTGGCAGAACCTTTACAGCATCACGCGCGTTGAGACTTTTGTGGAGATTTTGTGAACATTCTGCAAATTATCCTAGTAATCACTTGGAAAACTTGGAAACATTCGGGTTTAGCTTTCATTATGTCCTATTGTGCAGGCTCACACCTCATTGACTTTTAACATCTGATCGTATGCTACATCGCTACTTCCGCACATCATGTTGAATCGAGTCTCCTGGATGGACGAGTTCCTATGTGAGTACGTTGATGGCACAATGGATTACTCGGTCCGCACAGTGTTTGAGGAGTGCTTGGAATGTGATTCCAGACTTGCAAAGAAAGTCAAGCACTTGCGTGGTACCCGGCGGCTACTGAGCGAACATAGCTTTCGGGCACCGAAAGATTTGCGGAAGAGAGTTCGCGTACGTTTATCGCAATGCCTTCCATTCGCGACCCCGGTGCGCCCACCGCATACCAGTATTCTGGTTGGAACAGCGGCGGCAATCGCTCTGGCAGCAGCACTTGTGGCAGGGACTTCTCAGTATATTCCCGCACCCATGTCTGGAGTGCGCAGTGCGGCGAGCCCGATTGCAGAGGCTCAGATTCAGGACCCCAGTCAAATTAAGCGCGTTAACAGCGGGCCGTTGACGGAAATCTCTCCGGCTACGGGCTCTTAGCTCAGTGGTTTAGAGCGCTCGCCTCACACGCGAGAGGTCACAGGTTCGAATCCCGTAGGGCCCACCAACGAATCATGACTTGTTCACAGGTGATGCGCAGATCTCTTGCCCCATATCTGTTTGCTTTCTTCGTAGTAACCTCGACCTGGGCCAACCCCACGGATCTGGCTGATTGGTTTGGTAGAGCGATTGCTACGGGGGATGGCTATCTTTTTGTATCGGAGATGGCCGGGTTTGAATCTCCATCGATGGTTCACGTTTATGTACGAGGAGAAGACCAGAAATGGGTTTGGCAAGACTCCTTGCATGTAGGGGGTAGATACGGCAATACAATTGGGTATGGGGACGGAGTACTGGCGGTTTCAGAGGGATCTGCAGTGTACGTGTTTGAGGTGGATCCTGAGACGGACCGCTTTGTGCAGACGGGACGGCTGGAGTCAAAATACGCGGAATGGTTTGGCAGTGCTCTTGCACTGGATGATGGATGGCTTGCTGTGGGCTCCTCACAGCCAAATGGATCCACTCGTCATGTCCACCTCTTTCGGAAGAACCGGGAAGGAACATGGGTCAGAAGGGCGATTCTTGAGGAACCTGGAGAGTCAGCCGCATCCATGTATGGGATTGCACTTGCGATGAATCAGGGACGCCTCCTGATCGGCTCACCCGGACTTTGTACTGCATACCTGTATGAGTACCAATCCGACGGATGGGGATTGTCTGCAACGTTGCTGTGTGGGGAAATGAGTGCGGAATCCATGTATGGGATGACCTTGGACCTGCGGGGAGAGCGTGCAGTGATCGGAGCCCCCCGACACAATTCGAAAAAAGGCGCCGTCGTTGTCTGGCAGCATGTGGGAGATTCGGGGTGGAAAAAGATAAAAGTTCTTACTCCAGAGGAGGATGCCACCGGATCCTCTTTTGGTTCACAGGTCGAAATTCAGGATTCTCTGCGGATCGTTGTTGGATTCCCGGTGTTTGGAGGAATACCTGGAGTTCCTGTGCGTGGAGGACTGCCTGGAGGCGACGGTGACGTGGAAAAAAATTTGCGGATCTATGCCGTCCAGGACGATCAGGATTCGAAACCTGGGTACACCATAGTTCCAGGAATCGTTGTCTCAGGTGCGTCCCCGGTTGCCGTGGATGGAAATTTAATGGCAATTGGATTCCCCGGTGCTGCGTATGGAGAAGGGAGTGCGGAACTGCTGGAATTCAATGGCGGTGGGTGGGTGGGAGGCCGTCCAAGAACTTTATTATGTATATAGGCACATACCCCGTAGAGCTGACGTCCGGTGTGATGACGGGCGGGCAGATGAGTTTGATTGTGGGCTTGTTGACCTGGTTTCGTTTCTGCCGAATGAAGAAATGGGGATGAATCGTGGGGTACTCCTGAGTGATTTGTGGGGATGGACAGATCCGGAAACCGGAATTGAATATGGTTTGATCGGCCATCTTGAAGGGACGGTCTTCATTGATTTGAGTACTCCATCGAACCCTAGATATCTGGGCACCCTGCCTCGTACAGAAGGCTCATCGGCAAGTATCTGGCGGGATATTAAGGTGTATAAGAACCACGCATTTATCGTTGCTGATATGGCCCAGGAGCATGGTATGCAGATCTTTGACCTGACGCAACTCAGAGGACTCGTCGATACTCCGGTGGAGTTCGAGGCGACGGCACATTACAGCCAGATCCACAGTGCTCATAATATTGTCATTAATGAAGAGACGGGGTTTGCTTTTGCCGTGGGAGTTTCTGAAGGAGGAGAAACCTGTGGCGGAGGGTTGCACATGATTGATATCCGTGAACCCCAGGCCCCTGTCTTTGTCGGGTGCTTTGCAGACGAGACAACCGGACGCCGCAAGACCGGATATAGCCATGATGCGCAGTGTGTGATTTACAATGGGCCGGACAGCGAATACGCCGGACGTGAAATTTGCTTCGGTGCCAATGAAACGGCAATCAGTATATCAGATGTGACGGACAAAGAAAACCCAATTGCAATTGGAACTGGCTCCTATCCTGGTGCTGCGTATGTGCACCAAGGCTGGCTCACAGAAGATCATTCCTATTTTTTCCAGAATGATGAGCTCGATGAACAATACGACAAGGTTGATAAAACACGCACCCTGATTTGGGATGTGAGGGATCTAAGTGATCCCATCATGATTCGTGAGTTCTATGGACCTACTTCAGCGACGGATCACAACCTGTATATACGCGACAATCTGATGTACCAGACCAATTACAAGAGTGGTTTGCGCATCATTGATGTGTCCTCACCAGAGAATCCGGTTGAGATTGGATACTTCGACACCACCCCGTACGGGGCGAATGGGGCCGGGTACGATGGAACCTTGGGCAGCTATCCATTCTTTGAAAGTGGAATTATTGTCGTGACCAGTATCCGGGAAGGCGTGTTTATTTTGAAGAAGCAATCCGCAGATATTTAGGCGTAGGTCTTTTGGCTTGGATCATTGTTCGGCCTATCCGTGTAAACCTTTTTCTAATTCAGCCCATCTGCAAAATTTGAGACATATTTTATCGGAGTCGCGCACACCTATGCACGGCCCGTGTCGCCGGTCAGTCTTCTAAGCTTTGGCGGAGTAGGGTCGGGTCGTACGCCTGTCTCTGAATCAGATCGGCACGATCAGTGAGATTCATAAGAGTAGTGCTCGGCCTTCGCAACAGTATGAACGGGATCCACCAACGAACCATGACTTATTCAAGAGTAATGCGCAAATCTCTTGCCTTATACCTGTTTACTTTCTTCGTAGTATCCGCGACCTGGGCCAATCCCACTGATCTGGCTGATCGGTTTGGTAGAGCGATTACTGCCGGGGATGGCTATCTCTTTATTTCAGAGTCGGGTGGGTTTGAAACCCACGGGATGGTTCATGTCTATGTGCGGGGCGAGAACCAGAAATGGGTTTGGAAAAATTCATTGCATGGGCAGGCCCATGTAGGGGATGGATTCGGCCATACAATTGGATATGGGGACGGAACACTGGCGGTTGCAGATCAGTCCACGGTATACGTGTTTGAACTGGATCCTGAGACGGACCATTTTGTGCAGACAGATCGGCTGGGGGCAGAGGATAACAGCACGTTTGGTACTGCTCTTGCGCTGGATGACGGGTGGCTTGCCATAGGCTCCTCGCAGGCCGATGGATCCGATGGCCAGGTCCACCTCTTTCAGAAGAACCCGGAAGGAACGTGGGTCAAAAGGACGATTCTTGAAGAACCCGGAGAGTCATCTGTATCCATGTATGGGAGTGCACTTTCGATGGATCAGGGCCGCCTCTTGATCGGTTCGCCTGAACTTTGTACCTCATACCTGTACGAGTATCGAGCCGACGGGTGGGAATTGTCTGCAACGCTGCCCTGTGGAGAGCTGAGCGCAGAATCCATGTATGGAGTGACCTTGGATCTGAGGGGGGAGCGTGCAGTGATCGGAGCCCCCCGACATAATTCGAGAAAGGGTGCAGTTGTTGTCTGGCACCATGCGGAAGATTCAGGATGGGAAAGGATAAAAATTCTTTCTCCAGAGGACGATGCCCCCGGATTCTTTTTTGGTTCACAGGTTGAGATTCAGGATCCTCTGCGGATCGTTATTGGATTCCCCGTGTTTGGGCCTCGTGACGCAGAAGAAAATTTACGGGTCTATACCGTACGGGAAGGTGAAGATTCGGAATCTGAGTACACCACAGTTCCGGGAGTCGCCTTCTCACCCATGTCCACAGTTGCCGTAGATGGAAGTGTAATGGCAGTTGGATCCCCGAATGCTGCGTATGGAGAAGGAATCGCGGAATTGCTGGAATTCAATAGCGGTGCGTGGGAGATGGTCCAAGAACTGTTTTATGTTCATGAGCACATGCCGCGCAAAGCCGACATCCTGTGTGATGATGGACAGGCGGAAGGGTTTGATTGCGGGCTCGTGGACCTGGTCTCTTTTCTGCCGAATGAAGAAATGGAGATGAATCGCGGGGTGCGCCTGAGCGATGTGTGGGGATGGACAGATCCCGAAACCGGAATTGAATATGGTTTGATCGGCCATCTTGAGGGGACGGTCTTTATTGATTTGAGTGCTCCATCAAACCCTAGGTACTTGGGAACCCTGCCTCGCACAGAAGGCTCACCAGGCAGTACTTGGCGGGATATCAAGGTGTATAAGGATCACGCATTTATTGTTGCCGACGGTGCCCGGGAGCATGGCATGCAGATCTTTGATCTGACACAACTTAGAGGACTCGTCGATACTCCGGTGGAGTTTGAGGCAACGGCACATTACGACCGTATCCACAGCGCTCACAATATTGTCATTAATGAAGAAACGGGGTTTGCCTTTGCGGTGGGAGCTTCCGCCGGAGGAGAAACCTGTGGCGGAGGGTTGCACATGATTGATATCCGTGAACCCCAGGCCCCTGTCTTTGTCGGGTGCTTTGCAGACGAGACAACCGGACGCCGCAAGACCGGATATAGCCATGATGCGCAGTGTGTGATTTACAATGGGCCGGACAGCGAATACGCCGGACGTGAAATTTGCTTCGGTGCCAATGAAACGGCAATCAGTATATCAGATGTGACGGACAAAGAAAACCCGGTCGCAATCGGAACCGGTTCCTATCCTGATGCTGCATACGTGCACCAGGGCTGGCTCACAGAGGATCATTCTTATTTTTTCCAGAATGATGAGCTTGATGAAATCCAGGGCAAAGTTCATAAAACACGCACCCTAGTTTGGGATGTGAGAGATCTAAGTGATCCGATCATGATTCGTGAGTTCTATGGACCCACCTCAGCGACGGATCACAATCTGTATGTACATGGCAATCTGATGTACCAGACCAATAATGCGAGTGGTTTGCGCATCATTGATGTGTCCTCACCAGAGGATCCTGTTGAGATTGGACACTTCGACACCACTCCGTATGGGACGGATGAGGCCGGATTTAATGGAACCTGGAGCAGCTTCCCGTACTTTGAGAGCGGAATTATCGTCGTGACGAGTCGCAGGGAAGGGGTGTTCATTTTGAAGAAGCAACCCGTAGATATTTAGGCGTAAATCTTTAGGCTTGGATCATTGTTAGGCTTATTTGTGTAAACCTTTTCCTGATTCAGTTTTAGCTGTAAAATCTGAGACAAACTTACCGGAGTCGCACCCACATGTACGTCCCACGTCGCCAGCGAATGCTGGACCAGTATCTGAAGGAAATTGGTCAGATTGACCTAGTGACTCCCGCTGAAGAGGCGGAGTTAGCCCGGCGGATCAAACAAGGTGACGAGGAAGCGCTCCTGAAGCTGACTCGTGCCAACCTCCGCTTCGTCGTTTCGGTGGCAAAAAAATTTCAGGGACAGGGCCTGCATCTCACTGATTTGATCAATGAAGGGAACTATGGCCTCATCAAAGCGGCCAAACGCTTTGATGAAACACGCGGGTTCAAGTTTATCTCCTATGCCGTGTGGTGGATTCGCCAGTCGATCCTTCAGGCTCTGGCAGAGCAGGGCCGAGTCGTACGTCTGCCTCTGAATCAGATTGGCACGATCAGCAAGATTCGCAAGAGCAGTGCCCGGCTTTCGCAACAGCATGAACGGGATCCGAACCTGGAAGAACTGTCGGCGGATCTACAGATTGATATAGAAAAGGTCCGCAATGCGATGCAGCGGACGAGCCGGCATCTATCGATGGATGCCCCCTTTAACGATGAGGATGAAAATAGCCTTCTGGACATCCTACCCAGCGACGAGGTTACTCCTCCCGATGAATCCCTCCAAGGAGAATCTCTGAAGATTGATATTGAAGTCGCACTCAGTGGTCTTTGCCCCCGTGAGGCGGAAATCACCCGACTATTTTTTGGAGTTGGACGTGAACATCCGCTGACACTGGAAGAAATTGGCCACCGATTTGATTTAACGAGGGAGCGGGTACGCCAGATCAAAGAAAAAGCAATCCGGAAACTTCGCCAAAAACATCGCCGGGAAAACCTGAAATTTCACGCAAGGTAGACATCGTTCGATTGGTTAGGGACTTTCGCTGTGGTCACGTAATAAGGTAGATTTGATGTTGCATAGGCCCTAGAGTGTAACAACCGTGATAAGCCTTCGTACATACAGGCGCTGACGCGGCGCTAATCTACCCTCAAAAAGTTGTCGTTCTTGAATCCATCCAATTAAGCGCACTCATGACTATTCGAGTCCTGTCACGCAGTTTTTATGTGAGTCTCCTGACCGCCCTGATCCTCGTTTCCGTTCCAAAAGCTCAACAAACCATCACTTTTGAAGAGGCAGTACGAATTGCCTTGGATCAGAATACGCAGCTGCGGCAGAGCGTCAATCAGGTACGGCTGAGTGAGATTGGCGTGCACTCCGCACGGGCAGCGTTTTTCCCGAGTTTCAATGTAAGTTCAGGTACAGGAACCAATTTCGGGCTGTCGTTCGACACGAATGTGGGGGAACTTCGCACAACGGCGAACACTCGCTTCAATGTAAATGCATTCACGTCTCTGACCCTGTTTGATGGGTTTCAGAGTCAGGCAAATCTTCGTGAGAGCCGACTGAATGTGACTGCCGCAGACTTGGCACTTGAGCGTCAGCGCCAACTAGTAGTATTTCAGGTCGCCAGCCAATTTCTTGCGTATATCCAGGCTTCTGAGCAGATTGCGGTACAGGAAGAAAATTTGGTGGCTGCACAGCAACTTTTGGCTCAGATCGAAGAATTTGTACGGGTTGGTACGCGTCCGGTATCTGACCTGTATCAGCAACAGGCAGCAGTAGAATCGGCAGAGCTTGCAATATTGCAGACTGAGCAGTTGGCTCAGATATCCGAAGCGAATTTGCTTCAGGTTTTGCGGTTGGATCCACTGGGCGATTACGAATTTGTAATCCCAGACTTGTCGGATGAGCTACTGGTGCCAGAAGAATATGATCTGCGAGATCTCTATGAGCGTGCGCAGCTGCAGCGCGGAGATTTACGCTCGCAAGAAGTTTCCGTGGATGCAGCGGAGCAGGGGTTGCGAGTAGCCCGGAGCAGTATGATGCCGCAACTAAGCTTCTCGGCCGGTGCCGGGACAAGCTTCAACAGCGGGATTGAGCGATTCAATTTTGGTCAACAGCTCGACAATAATCGTTCGCAGTCAATCTCACTTTCCCTGAATCTACCGGTCTTCAATCGTCTCCGGACACGCTCTCAGGTTCAGCGGGCCCGAGTTGTGTACGAGAATGCAAGGATCAATGTTGAAGCCACCCAGCAGCAGATCGGGGTAGAAGTACGTCAGGCGTATTTGGACTACCTTACTGCACAAAAAGAACTTGAAGTAACTCAGCGGCAATTAGCGTTCCGTGAGCAGGCACTGGAAGCGACCCGCGAGCGCTATAATGTCGGGGCAGCGACCTTGGTTGAGCTTACACAGGCACAATCTGATTTTGTACAGGCTTCTCAGGATGCAGTGGCTGCGCGCTACACCATCTTCGTGCGCAAACGCCTGATCAGCTACTATACCGGCGAACTGAATCCGAGTCTCCCATTATTTGAATAAATGGCAAAGAAAAAAAACCGTACACGTACAATCCTGATCATTATCGGGATCGCCGTGATCCTTCTCGTAATCCTTGGCCTCGTGGGGCGCCGCCTGAGTGGCCCCAATGCAACGCGGGTAGAAATTGTTACCGTGGAAACGCGGACCGTGACGCAGACGGTGACGGCTTCCGGCCGCGTCCAGCCGGAAGTGGAAATCATCATCAGTCCGGATGTCTCCGGTGAGATCGTCCAACTCCCCGTGGTGGAGGGGCAACAGGTTCAGAGAGGAGAACTTCTGGCGCGGATCAAGTCCGATTTTTATGAAGCTCAGGTAGAGCAGGCCGAGGCACAGCTATCGCAGGCTAAAGCAAATTTGTCGCAACAGGAAGCGAACCTCCTGCTGCAGGAACAGACGTTGGATCGACAGCGCCAGCTTTATGAGGCGGAAGTGATTCCCCTTGATCAATATGAGCAGAGTGATACTCAATACAAGGTTGCACAGGCAAACGTAGATGCGGCAAGGTTTAACGTGGAAAGTGCACAGGCACGCCTGAGGGAGTCCCAGGAGCAACTCAGAAAAACGGCGCTCTATGCACCAATGTCTGGTACCGTGAGCCAGTTGGATATTGAATTGGGAGAACGCGTAACTGGGAATGAGCTACAGGCAGGGACCACTGTCATGAAAGTGGCTCGCCTGGACCAAATGGAGTTAGAGGTCGAAGTCAGTGAAAACGATGTGGTCAATGTCGCTCTTGGGGATACAGCTTCGATTGAAGTGGATGCCTACCCCAATCGCATATTCAAAGGAGTGGTCACAGAAATTGCAAACTCAGCCCGACTCCAAGGAAGTACTTTCCAGGAGCAGGTTACAAATTTCCCCGTCAAGGTCCGGATCCTTGATCCCCATAATGCCGAGGCCAGAGCCATGGGCATGGCAGATGCGGGACTCGCTGGTGAGACACCGGCAACGGAGGATTATCCTAGTTTCCGCCCAGGTATGAGTGGCACCGTTGACATCTTTACGAACACGGTTCAGGAAGTCCTTTCGATTCCGATTCAAGCCGTAACCGTACGGGACTTCAACGCAATCAAGCGGGCACGAAGCACTGCAGCAGAAGCGGATACCACAGCTGGTGATGAGGAAGAAGTGAAGCCGGATATCACGGTCGGTGGGGAAGAAGACCTGCAGCGGATGGTGTTCGTTGTAGATGAAACGATGAACGTAACCGCCACAATCGTCGAGACGGGAATCTCAGATGATCAGTTCATTGAAATCAAATCGGGGTTGGAAGAAGGGAATCGGGTCGTGAATGGTCCCTATAGTGCGGTCAGCCGTGAATTGGATGATGGAGACCTAGTTGAAGAACGCGGCGCCGGTCGGTCACTCTAGGATGAACAACGGAGCAAACAGCCAGCCTCTAATTCGGCTGCGTGACGTCAAGAAAATCTACCCGATGGGTACGGAGGTCGTGCGTGCCCTTGACGGAGTTAGTATGGATGTCCATCCGAATGAGTATGTGGCAGTCATGGGGCCGAGCGGTTCCGGCAAGTCAACGCTCATGAACATGATTGGTTGTCTGGATACACCATCTGAGGGGAGCTATTTTCTTCGAGGAGAGAACGTAGGTGAAATGGCGGATGATGAATTGGCGGAGATTCGTAATCGTGAAGTTGGATTCGTATTCCAAACCTTCAATCTGTTGCCCCGCGTGAACTGCCTTCAGAATGTAGAACTTCCGCTCATCTATAGTGGAAAAACAAGAGGCCAGCGCAAACAGATGGCTGAGCGTGCACTGGATCAGGTTGGACTGTCGGATCGGATCACCCACAAGCCAAACGAATTGTCGGGCGGGCAGCGTCAGCGCGTTGCGGTTGCTCGTGCTTTGGTCAATAATCCTGCATTGGTCCTGGCCGATGAGCCCACCGGAAACCTGGATACCAAGACAGGCCGGGAAATTATGCTGCTCTTTGAGACGCTCTTTCGGAGAGGAAATACGCTCATGGTCGTAACGCACGAAGAAGAAGTTGCGCATCATGCACGGCGCATCGTCCGCTTGCGGGATGGCCTCATAGAAAGCGATGTGCGGGTTGAAAAGCCAATCCTGGCCCACAAAGATGTATCGGCGGCGGTGGCCTGAGATGCCGATGAGTCGCCGAGGGGGAGTGCGGTAAATTCCTTGAAGCTGCCGTCACCCCATCATTTTTCTCATGATGGGGCACAGTCGACCGCTTCGTCCACCCGTACAAATCGTACCGCGGTATGTGCTCGTGGAATCCGGATGGCTTCGAAAGGTACACCGGGAGCGTAAGAAGGCCGGCAATCTGTTCCTGGAGAGAATAAGCGATACGTCGCTACGACGGTATCCCGGAGGCTCTCAACAGACTCAAAGCGCAGGTCATATCCCGCGGAATTCACATCTACCGCTGCCAGAAGGACCATTTCTATTCCAAAGTCCACCGATGTAAAGGGCAAAAGCGGTCGAAGTGAATCCGTATAGGCCAACCAGATACTTAGCTCTGAGATCATACGCGTGGTGGTCGTGTCCAGGGATGCCTGTACCCCACGACCCAGGGATACGTATGGAACGAGTTCTGCAAGATCTTCTTCTGTGAGTTCGGGTGCCTGTTGTTCAGTTTCACAACTTGCGAGCACTACAAGCAAAAATATCAATCCAAAAAAGAAACTAAGTCTTTGCATGGGGGTATCACTGGGCTGTTAGAATGAATGGCACCACTTTTATGGCGATCAAAACTGTTGATGTAGATAAACTGGTCGATCAGACAGGTAACCTGTTTGAGACTGTTGCAATCCTGTCCAAACGCTCCCGCCAGGTTGCGATCAGGATGAAGTCGGACCTGGACACACGCCTGGCATACTTCGAAGGGTTTGACCCAGAACTGGAAGATCCACAGTTCCAAGAAGAGCAACGTAAAATATCCATTGAGCACGAGGTGCAGCCAAAACCTACAGAGGTTGCAATTGGGGAGATGTTTAATTCCGAAGTCTACTTTAGGGATCCCACCTCAGAGATCCTGGGCTAGATTCGAAAGATGGGCCGACCTATGGATGGCCTACAGCACGAAGGCGGAACAGAATACATCGTGGTCAGGGGTGCGCGCGTGCACAACCTGCAAAGTATTGATGTGGATATTCCGCGCGATGCCCTCGTCGTGGTAACCGGCCTTTCGGGCTCCGGGAAGAGTTCCCTGGCGTTTGACACGATCTACTCTGAAGGGCAGCGGCGTTATATGGAGAGCCTCAGCGCATATGCGAGGCAGTTTGTGGGAATGCCCGAGCGCCCCGATGTAGATCACATAGAGGGGCTCTCACCGGTGATTTCAATTGACCAGAAGACCGTCTCCCGCAACCCACGCTCGACGGTCGGTACCATCACCGAAGTGTATGATTTTTTGCGCCTGTTGTATGCGCGCGCGGCTACATCTTTTTCAGCGAAGTCAGGTAAACCGCTTGTACGCCAATCCACGGATGAAATTATAGAAGCCGTCCAAGCCTACTCAGTTGGGGCAAAAATCGAAATCCTGGCACCGGTGGTAAAGGATCGTAAGGGGCACTATAGGGAGCTTTTTGAGAGAGTATCCCGTCAGGGGTATGTGAAGGTCCGGATTGACGGCAAGATTCGGGATATCACTCTAGGTATGCAGGTTGCGCGGTATAAAGTGCATACCATTGAGGTGGTTGTGGATCGCCTGCTAATTGAGGAAGGGATGGATGACCGGATTGCAGCGTCCGTCAAAACGGCCCTGGGATTGGGGGAGGGGGTTTTGATTATCGCAGAGCAAGAGAAAAAAGACCGAATTTTCAGTCGTTACCTGTATGATCCCGAGACCGGTAAATCGTTTCAGGAGGCGGCTCCCAAAACCTTTTCTTTTAATGCTCCCTCAAGCGCCTGTAAAATGTGCAACGGCTTGGGAGTCTGTGAAACTTGGGACGCGTCCATGCTGGTTCCGTACCCTTCAACGAGTCTTCAGGGCGGAGCGGTCGAATTCCTGGATCCCTGGATTCATTCTATGTTCTTCACGGGAGCAGAGAAGATCCTTAAGAAGCACGGGTATAAGTTGACGACGCCAGTAGAAGATATTAGTAAGACTGCTTGGGACGAAGTCCTCCACGGGGCTCCTGATGGCGTTATTCGCGGAAGTGCCAGCCGATTTGTGCTTGCCAGAGGTCTTTTTGTTGAGTTGGACCAAATCTACAAATGGGCTAGTCGGAAAGAGCAGACAAAAATGGAGGTGTACAGGACAAATCAAACATGCCCTTCGTGCAATGGAGGTCGTTTATCCAAGGAGGCACTCTCTTACAGGATCAGTGGCAAGACCATTTCGGATCTGGCTCAGATGAATCTGATCCGATTGCGCGAGTTCCTGGATACGGTGAGTTTTAGCAGGCGGCAGGCGCAAATTGCTGTACCAATTATCAAGGAAGTCCAGGAGCGTCTGTCGTTTATGATCGATGTCGGGGTTGGTTATCTAACCCTAGACCGACCGGCGGTTACGTTATCTGGTGGAGAAAGCCAGCGCATTCGCCTGGCTACTCAGATTGGTACTCAGTTGACGGGAGTTCTGTATGTGTTGGATGAGCCATCTATTGGATTGCATGCCAGAGATAATCGGCGCCTGATTGCATCCCTGCGACGATTGCGAGATCTGGGGAATTCAGTTCTGGTTGTTGAGCATGATCGTGACATGATCGAGGCGGCGGATCATCTCATTGATTTGGGCCCCGGTGCTGGTGACCAGGGTGGAAAGGTTGTGTGCTCAGGTCCTCCCAATGCATTGTCGCAAAATGGCAGTGATGTGAAGGGGCTCACGCTCCCGTATCTCACTGGAGAACGCTGTATTGAGATTCCGAAACAGCGCCGCAAGGTGGATAAGAGGAAGGCTGTCGTACTCACCGGAGCTACGGGGAATAACCTGAAGAATGTGACTCTCAAGCTTCCGGTCAGTGCATTTATTTGTGTGACGGGTGTCAGTGGTTCAGGAAAAAGCTCTTTAATCAATCAAACGCTAGTTCCTGCACTCAACGAACTCTTCAGTGATCGCATTGAAAGTAAAGCGCTGCCCCATGAGAGATTGAGTGGGTTGCAACATATTGATAAGGTGGTGAATATTAATCAAAAGCCCATTGGGCGAACGCCCAGATCCAATCCGGCTACGTATATCACTTTGTTTACTGCAATCCGGGAATTATTTGCCAGTTTACCGTTGGCACAGGCACGCGGCTATAAGCCGGGACGGTTTTCATTTAATGTGAGTGGCGGCAGGTGTGAAAGCTGTTCGGGTGCGGGGGTGGAACGTTTGGAGATGAGCTTTCTTTCCGATGTGTATTTGGAGTGTGAAACCTGTCAGGGAAGACGCTATAATCAGGATACCCTGGAAGTATTCTACAAGGGTAAAACGATTTCCGAAATTTTGGATATGCGCGTAACCGAGGCAGCAGCCTTCTTTGCTAATGTCCCTAAGATCGCGCGGAAACTAGACACACTTCTCTCGGTGGGTCTTGGTTATATACGTTTGGGGCAGCCGTCCACTACAATTTCCGGTGGGGAAGCGCAGCGAGTGAAGCTGGCAAAAGAGCTTTCGCGTATCGGACGTGGGAACACGCTTTATCTGTTTGATGAACCGACTACGGGACTACACTTTGAGGATATTCGTTTGCTGTTGGATGTGTTGCAGAAGTTGGTTGACAAAGGCAATACGGTACTCGTGATTGAGCATAATCCGGATGTGATCAAGGTTGCAGATTACATCGTGGACATGGGCCCGGAAGGAGGCGAGGAGGGAGGCCGAATTCTTTTTGCCGGTACTCCCGAAGAGATGAGTCGTCAAAAGACCTATACCGGAGAGTTGCTCCGAGAAATCCTTCCTGAAAGGCGCAAGAAGTAATCTGGGAATCCAAACAGCCGGATCTCTTCAACCGCGAAGCTGTCAGGAGCTTTCATCGTAGGCTGTAAACTCTACTAATGCCCAGTAAATCATCCGTGGTTTCTCCGAGCGATCGGACGATGTTCTTCTTTATCCCGTCTGATCAGAATTGTGCCATTGACCTGTATCATCGTTACGAGTGAATCACATGCTATGGCCCTCTCCTCTTCCGCCTCCGGCGGAAGGTAGGTCTGTTCTCCATTAAAGCCCGCATCTAGGCGAAAAATCGCGTGATCTGCAACGTAAGTTCGTTCGCACCACAGGAGCGATGCCGAGCACGAAGTCCTTGAATCCCCGGGCATCGTTCTGCATGCCAGTACGTAGTGCTTGCCCGAAAAATAGTTGATAGCCGGATAGGTGGTGTCATGAAGGGTCT
>VXSC01000046.1 GCA_009838195.1 Rhodothermaceae bacterium
TTCTGCAGATTGGGGGAAGTGTGTGTGGAACTTTGTTTTTCAAACGAGTGTCCGTTTGTATCCAACCGGTGGAGGCAGTGACCGTAATACTGGCCGTTTCCGTCGCGATTCCCCTCCAGGAATATCCAGTCCCATGTGCTCCGAAACTGGAAGACCAATTGAAGGAAAATGATTCTACGGAAATCGAATCACTCTCTGAAGTGACCTCGCAAACTCCCTCACTTCCCCTCTGAACGGACGAATCGCAGACCAATCTAAGTCTCTCCTCGTTTCCTTCATCTTCATCGGTGTCGTCACCGCCCTCATCACCATCGCCGCTGCACGAACTGCAGCGATTGCCATTACTACCATTGCGATCTCGGTCACTATTTTCCTCATCTTCACCCCCACCGCCTCTATCTCCTCCATCATCGCCCCCATCATCATGGCCGCCACCAGGCGATTCAACACATGAAACATGTATCGTCTCCGTCTCAACACAGTCCTCGGTCTCGGGATCGGACTCCCCCCAACCACCAAAAGGCTCACAAACCGCGATTGCGGAGGTATCCGCAATCCAACAAATCCACTCAGTATCCGACTTCCCCGCAACCGTTTTCCGGGCTAACTTCATCCCGATTGATTGGGGTTTCTCGTCAGGCTTATACAAAAACGCCTGCGTAGACGCGTACCCAATTGAATATTCGGCGACCAAGATCTGCAGATCGTCAAAATCACCCGCCAACCACATCTTCACATAGTCCTCAAACAGGGATGCCTTCAGCCCGATACCCACAAATTCGACCAATTGGCCTGTAAGAATCTTCCCATCTGAATCTACGTCCGCAACCAGGGTACGAATCACCGAAAACCGGCTGTCCGATGGACTGGTCATCGATTCATTGCTTCCCAGTAGCGTGGCAGCAAGATACCCACCCTTCCCATCGCTCCATGTCTCCATATTGTCCCAGTCCGGCGGATACTTGCGAACCATCGCAGCTAATACGGCCGCAACGGTACTGTCATTACCTACCTTCCCCGCCGCCTCATCTGGCAAAACCGGAGGTGCGCTCTGCTCTTTGGAAAGGGCAGCGTGATACCATTCTTTCACGGCTTCAATCCGCTTTCCTTGAACCTTCGAAAGCGGAGGCTCTACATCCGGTACAAAAGAGCTGTCGCAACGTGCGATCAGCATCATGCCAAAGATCAGGATGAATGCGGCACTGCCGCGAAAAGTGACTGGCTTAAAGTGAATAATTTGCATTTTGTGTGTCACGGAAAAGTATTTATTGGAACAATGACTTCTGTCCTCAGAACTGAACTTGAGGGCTCGAAGATAATGATATTTTTGCTCAAAGCATTATAGACGGAAACTTATCACTGGCGTTGATTTCAGAAGATTATTCTTTGCGAAGCGTCCACCAAAATCACCGAAGCCTCGATCTGTCGAACCACGAAAGGAACGGTTGAATCGTTGAGCTTGAAAATGTAGTACCCCTGAACAAATGCCCCGTCCAGCATCAGGTAAAGTCTGTTGGGGTGACGAAATAGTTGCAGATATCTGAGGGCGGGGACGATGCTGCTCTCTCCTGTTTGAGATTTAAGTTTTCTTCGCAATAACTGCGATAGAATCTCTTTGCGGCCGTCAGAGAAACAGTTGCAGACTGGCGTGCGTACAAATCCGTTGCCATGATTCCATTCTCTAAGCATTCCTCACAGTCCTCCATGAGGTCAGATAATCGAGATCAAAATCCAGAGACTGACAGGTCTGAGCGACTGGATCGTTCGCCTAGGCGTCGAGGGCGCTACATGTGGATCTATGTGGTCTTACTCGGATTCCTCCTGGTCAACATCCTGTTCTCATTTGGGCGCCAAGGTCCAGAGGCCATCCCCTACAGTACATTTCTGGAGTATGTAGAGCAGGGATATGTGGAGAAAGTCATAATCCAAAACGATCGCCAGGTCACGGGAACCCTGCGTGAGTCAGGTGTACAGGCGCTTGGACGTGAGGTTGAGACAGACCGGGGTTTTCTCAGCAGCCCGGAAGATCCGGCCTCGTTTCTTACAACAAAGACGGCAAATCATGACCTGATTGCATTTCTTGAAGAGCAAAGAGCCAGTCAGGAGGAAGGTCAGGTGCTTAGCTATGAAGTCAGGTATCAAGATAACTGGTTTGGCGGAGCCCTTGCATGGCTCTTGCCTTTGGCAATCATTCTTGCCCTCTGGATCTTTATCCTTCGACGTGCCGGGCCAGGTTCTCAGGTGCTCAATATCGGCAAGAATAGAGCCGTACTTTTTGAGTCTCTGGGACAACCAACGGTTACATTTGAAGATGTGGCAGGCCTGGCAGAGGCCAAGGAGGAAGTAGCCGAAGTGGTCGAGTTTCTAAAGACGCCCAAAAAATTCACAAAGCTTGGGGGTGTACTTCCGAAAGGGGTGCTCTTGGTGGGACCTCCCGGGACCGGGAAGACGCTGATGGGAAAGGCGGTTGCTGGAGAAGCACGCGTACCGTTCTTCTCTATCAGTGGCAGTGATTTTGTTGAGATGTTTGTAGGGGTTGGTGCTGCCCGTGTACGTGACCTCTTCAAGAAAGCAAAAGAGAAAGCTCCTTGCATCGTATTTATTGATGAGATCGATGCAATTGGCCGCAGTCGGGGGCGCAGTATGATGATGGGAGGTAATGATGAGCGGGAGAATACGCTCAATCAACTCCTGGTTGAAATGGATGGATTTAACACCGACAAAGGTGTAATCATCATGGCGGCGACTAACCGGCCGGATGTTTTGGATGCAGCACTTCTTCGCCCCGGACGCTTTGACCGCCAAATTCTGATTGATCGGCCGGATCGACTTGAACGGGCGATGATTTTCCGTGTCCATACCCGGGACCTTGTGTTGGCCGAAGATGTGGAGCCCGAAGCCCTAGCCTCGCAGACGCCGGGCTTTGCGGGTGCGGAAATCGCCAATGTCTGTAACGAAGCAGCACTGCTGGCTGCACGCTTCGATAAAGAGGCCATAGAGATGACAGACTTTGAGCAGGCGATTGATCGTGTTATTGGGGGATTGGAGAAGAAAAACAAGTTAATTAAGCCGGAGGAAAAGAAAATTGTTGCCTACCACGAAGTGGGGCACGCCATCGCAGGTTGGTATTTACCCAATACGGATCCGGTAATCAAGGTCTCCATCGTCCCCAGGGGACTTGCTGCATTAGGATATGCTCAGTCCCTGCCGGATGAACGATACATTACCACGCGTGAGGCCTTCATGGATCAGATGACCATGATGATGGGGGGACGGGTTGCAGAAGAGATCAAATTCGGGCAGCTCTCCACAGGAGCACAGAACGATCTTGAGCGCATCACGAAGACGGCCTATGCGATGGTCGTGGATTTCGGGATGAGCGCAAAAGTTGGGCATGTAAGTTTCAATATGACGCGCCGCCGTGATGGAACTCCTATGTTCGAAAAGCCATACTCAGAGACGATGGCTTCCATGATTGATCAGGAGGTACGCGAATTGATTGAGGATATACGTCAACGAGCGTGGAATCTTCTGAGCGAGAAGGGGGATCGGCTGGAGGAGCTTGCACAGCTCCTTTTAGAAAAAGAAGTTCTGGGACCGCGGGATTTGGTAGGAGTTCTGGGGGAGCGCCCGTTTGGAGAGTACGTGTCGCTCAATGGCATTCCAGAGAGCAAGGAAACTCCAGAGAGCAAAGAAACCGAGGAAGAATCTGCTGAGGAACGGGAGGGGGCAGAGGTTTCCACCTGATTGAAGGAGTTTTTGAAAAAATCAAAAAAGATGTAGAAATTTGGAACTTTTTTTAAAATTTTCGTAAATTGGTAGGCTGTACAATAATTGGACTTAGGCATCCTGCGATATAGGTCTCGCAGCACTACCTAGGCTTTGAGAGAAATTTTAAGAGAAATTTATAGTTAAGTGCCAACGATTCAGCAACTTGTTCGAACGGGGCGCCATCCGAAGGTCAGAAAGACCAAGGCGGCCGCACTGCAGGGAAACCCGCAGCGCCGGGGGGTATGTACGCGTGTCTATACCACAACACCGAAAAAACCGAACTCCGCATTGCGGAAAGTCGCCAAGGTGCGCCTGACAAACCAGATTGAGGTGATCGCCTATATCCCGGGTGAGGGGCATAATCTGCAAGAGCACTCCATCGTGCTGGTTCGTGGAGGACGCGTAAAGGATTTGCCAGGGGTGAAGTATCACATTGTACGTGGTGCGTTGGATACGTCCGGTGTAGAAGATCGGACACAATCTCGTTCGAAGTATGGCACGAAGCGGCCGAAGAGATAATCAGAATTAGACAGTTAATTGCAGCGTGCAGTTGTTCATGAACCATGCGTAGAAAATCAGCCGAGCGGCGTTTGATAACGCCGGATCCCAAATACGGTGACCCACTTGTGGCGCAGTTTGTGAACTACGTCATGCTCCATGGCAAGAAAAGTATTGCCCGGAAGATCGTTTATGATGCATTTGCTCAGGTGGAAGAGCGTTCAGGAGAGCCCGGGTTGGAAATTTTCCAGCGGGCGGTTGAGAACGTGGCTCCTCTGGTGGAAGTGCGTAGCCGGCGTGTGGGTGGGGCAACTTATCAGGTTCCGATCGAGGTGCGGGCAGAGCGCCGAACAGCATTGGCCTTTCGTTGGATCATTCAACAGGCCTCGAAAAGGTCGGATCGCTCGATGGCAGATCGGTTAGCTGCAGAGCTGTATGCTGCCTCACGTGGGGAGGGGGCTGCAGTCAAGAAGAAAGACGATACCCACAGGATGGCAGAATCGAATAAAGCGTTTACTCACTTCAGAATATAATGGCAGTGATTCCAATGAGTTCACTCAAGGATTCAAAACTTTGTCGAATGCGCAATATTGGGATTATGGCCCATATTGATGCTGGCAAAACGACCACAACAGAGCGGGTATTATTCTATACCGGGCGCTTGCACCGGATGGGAGAGGTGCACGATGGCGGAGCCACTATGGACTGGATGGAACAGGAAAAAGAGCGGGGTATTACCATTACCAGTGCTGCGACTACTTGCTTCTGGAACAAGAATGACGATCAGTACCGGATCAATATCATTGATACGCCGGGGCACGTCGACTTTACCGTTGAAGTAGAACGTTCCCTGCGGATCCTGGATGGAGCCGTCGCACTTTTCTGCGCGGTCGGAGGTGTGGAGCCACAATCCGAAACGGTATGGAGGCAGGCCAACAAATATCGGGTGCCTCGGATTGCGTTCGTCAACAAGATGGATCGCACGGGGGCGGATTTTGTGAATGCCCTGAATTCCATGAAAGATCGCCTGAAGGCGAACCCGGTTCCGGTACAAATCCCCATCGGCGCTGGTGCAATGTTCCGTGGGGTGATTGACCTCATCACGAACAAAGCCATCATATGGCACGACAAGACCCAGGGAGCCACATGGGATGTCATTGATATCCCAAAGGACCTCCGCAAGGAGGCCAGGCACTGGAGAATTCTTCTTCTGGAATCTGTGGCAGAGCACAACGATAATCTGCTCATGAAGTATCTGGAAGGCGAAGACATTACCGCTGATGAAATTCGCTCGACGGTCCGATCAGCGACGCTGAATCTGGATATTACACCGGTCTTTTGTGGCTCCGCTTTTAAGAATAAAGGAGTTCAGCGCCTGTTGGACGGGGTCATTGATTACCTACCCAGCCCTGCGGATATTTCGCCAGTATCCGGGATTCAGCCGAATACTGGAAAAGAGGTGATGCGTGCTCCTCAGGCGAATGCGCCATTCTCTGCGATTGCATTTAAGATTGCAACCGATCCATATGTCGGTAAGCTCACATTCTTTAGAGTGTACAGTGGAGCATTGGAGAAAGGTGCACAGGTCTACAATTCTACAACTGAACGCAAAGAGCGGGTCGGAAGACTACTCTTTATGCACGCCAAAGACCGTGAAGATGTTGCTCGGGTCGAGGCCGGTGACATCGCAGCAGCGGTGGGACTCAAAAATGTCAAGACCGGCGATACACTTTCGGATCCGAGCGCTCCCGCAATTCTGGAACAGATGGTTTTTCCAGATCCAGTGATCCGCATCGCTATTGAGCCCAAGACCAAAGCAGACAGTGACAAGCTCTCGACCGGCTTGCAGAAACTTGCGGAAGAAGATCCAACATTCAAGGTGACCATTGATCCGGAAACTGGTCAAACCATTATCGCAGGGATGGGCGAATTATACCTTGAGATCATTGTAGACCGGCTGCGTCGAGAATTCAAGGTGGAAGCGAATGTTGGGAAACCCCAAGTCGCATACCGGGAAGCTTTCCGGGAACCTGTACTCGAACGCTACACCCACAAGAAGCAGACAGGTGGTCGGGGGCAGTTTGCCGTGGTTGAGATGGAGATCGCTCCAAATGAGAGCGGTGTCGGATTTGAATTTGTCAGCGAGGTTGTCGGTGGAGCAATTCCCAAAGAATTTATTCCCAGTGTTCAGAAAGGGATCAAGAGTGCAGTCAACCACGGGCCACTTGCAGGATACCCTGTAGAGGGGATTAAGGTGAGGCTGCTTGACGGGAAGCATCATGAAGTAGATTCCGATCAAAATGCGTTTGAAATCGCAGGCCAAATGGCTTTCCGAAGTGCTGCCAGACGGGCGAATCCTGTCCTCATGGAGCCGGTCATGAAAGTGGAGGTCGTCACGCCGGAAGAATATATGGGAGACGTAATCGGTGACCTGAATGGTCGTCGGGGACGGATCATGTCCATGGATCAGCGACAGGGCGCCCGTGTCGTTAAGGCATTGGTTCCACTCTCGGAAATGTTTGGTTATTCGACCGACATGCGCTCATTAACCCAGGGGCGAGCAATCTTTACGATGCAGTTTGAATCGTATGAACCTGCACCAAAATCAGTGGCAGAGAAAGTGATTCTCTCCAGTTACGGTAAAGCAAGTTAAACAACAACATAAACCAGCTTTTTAGTTCAGCTATACAATGGCAAAGGAAGTTTTTCAGCGTACGAAGCCCCATGTGAACGTGGGGACGA